>JAGRGH010000039.1 GCA_020445605.1 Chromatiales bacterium | reverse complement strand
CCGCATCCAGGGAACGAACTCCCGAACTCGTCGCCACCTCAACCGCGAACACCCGACCGTCAACATCAATCGTCAACAGCAACACCACTGTGCCGAACTGATGACGACGCAACGCATCACGCGGATACACCGGCGGCACGTTCGCCGGCGACGCAACCGGCTGCCGATCCACTCCGCCGGTCTGCTCGCCGATCTCCTCCGCAACCGAAACCGTCAGCGCATCTGACGACTCCGGCGCAGACGGCGATGCCGCAATCGCCGATGCACACTGCTCCACAAGACGCTCCGCCGATACCCTCCACAACGCAAGCTGCGCCTGCGCATCACGGCGCATACGTGCCATCTCCCGCCGGATGACCGCGAAATCGAAATCCGGAATCGCCGACGTCTCGTCAACGACCGGCACATCGGCTGACAGACGCGCCGGCACATCGATCACCACCGGCGGTGGTGTCACGACATCGACCGCAGCGTGCTCGGGTTCGGCCGAAAACGCTGCGATGTTCATCGCATTCGGCGCATCGATCACATCCTGCACAGCATGCGCATCGTGCGCATCATGCGCATCCGCCCGCTCAGCCGTCGACAGCAGATGCACCCGCACACCCGACGCATCGCCGGCAGGCAGATGAAGATCCGGCGACTTGTCGATCGGCAGCCAGGTCATCACCGCAAATCCCGCGAGATGAACGCCGACCGACAGACCCGCCGACAGAACCCAGATGTGCGCTTCGTGCTTCATCGCGCCTCCGGCTCATCTTAGAACTCCCACCCGATGTTCAGCCACAATTGAACCTCGGGACTGTCTTCCGTAACGCCGAACAGCGGCGCAACGTTGATCGTCAGCGGCGGCGTCGGCCTCCACTGGCAACTTGGCCCGATGAGAAACTGCGTCGTGAAATCGCCGCGATCATCCTTCGTGTCGGCAAAGACGAAACGATTCTCGACGCCGAGCGACAGCACCGAATCAATGATCGAATACGACACCCCCGACGTCACCTGGTACTCGTGCTCGCGCTCACCGCCCAACTCAAGCTCAGCGACAAAATTCACCGCCCAGTGCCAGCGCTCCGTAATCTCGCCGCCGAGAAGGAGCTTCGGCTCAATCTTGTCCGGCCGATCGTCCAGCAGAACATACTCAAAATACAGCGTCGGATTCCCCCAGACCTCGCCCCAGTCCGCCAACGCCCAGCGCACTTCGAACTGACTGCCCCACAACGTGTCATCGCTCGCGCTGTCGTAATCTTCGCGCAGATAAAGATCGAGCTGAAAGCGGCCGGGCAAACCGATTTCCAGTTCCTGCAGAAATCGCCACTCCGATTCACCATCGTCAAACGTACCGCGCGCCCACGCCTCGACCTCGACCTTCCCCTCGGGAACGACGTACACACGCGTGGT
>JAGRGH010000038.1 GCA_020445605.1 Chromatiales bacterium | reverse complement strand
TGCGCCATGAGCAAGGAGACGAACTGATCCCAGCGGCTGATCTTGCGCAGGCGCTGGCCGCAGTGGTGCTCGCGGGCGAGCGATTCAAAATCATGTCTGGACACCAGCCGAAGGAGCTGGCTGAGAACTGTGCTAGTATGCGCCAAGGCTTAAATCCTCTGGTTTTTACAACGTTTGGTGGAACATTCATTGTATCAACCAGCAGCGGTTTAAGCCTTTTTTGTTCCCCTTTTGTGGGACAGCAGTGGGGTCAGAGCCCTTTAATTAGCCTTCCGCAGGTTACGATTCCCCTCCTGCCACGGGTTGGGGGGCGAATATCAAGCGCTCTGGCTGCCCCTGTCACTCTGCTGCGCGAGTTTGAACAGGCGGTTCAAACAGCGGAGTTTTCCAGCGCCAGCACGTAGTTCCAGGCATCGGCCGAAACCGGCATGACGGAAAGCCGGTTGCCGCGTCGCAGAAGTGCGAAGTCCTTCAACGCCGGTGCGTCCGCGTGGGCCTTGAGTTCCGCCAGCGTGATGTTGCGTTTCAGGCGCCGTTTCAGGCGCACGTCCACCATGTACCAGCGCGGCGCGTCCGGCGTGCTCTTCGGGTCGTGGTATTTCGAATCCGGGTCGTGCGCGGTGTGGTCCGGGTAGCCTTCGCGGACGATCTCCACGATGCCGACAATGCCGGGCTCCGCACAGTTGGAGTGATAGAAAAATCCCAGGTCACCCTTGCGCATTTCATCGCGCATCATGTTGCGGGCCTGGTAGTTGCGCACGCCGTCCCAGTGCTCGGTGCGTCGGGTACGCGCGGCGAGGTCGTCGAGGCCAAAGGTCTCGGGCTCGGTCTTGAACAGCCAGTACTGCATGGATTGAATTGGCTCGAGCACGTGCCCATCTGCACGGCATCGAGCTCTGGAGCCTCCCATGTCGGAACCTGTACATATCGTCTGCGCCGGCTGCGGCGCGGTCAACCGCCTGCCCGCGGAGCGCCTGGATTCCAGCGGGCGCTGTGGCAAGTGCAAGGCGTCTCTGGTGCCGGATCATCCGGCCGAACTTGCCGGCGCGACGTTCGATCGCTACGTCACGCGCAACGATGTGCCCGTGGTCGTGGACTTCTGGGCCGACTGGTGCGGGCCGTGTCACATGATGGCGCCGGCATTCGCGGCCGTGGCTGCGCGGCTTGAGCCGCGCGTGCGGTTCGCGAAGGTCAACACGGAGGTGGCGCAGGACGTCGCCGGGCGTTACGGCATCCGCAGCATCCCGACCCTGATCGTGTTCCGCGACGGTCGCGAGGCGGCCCGGCAGGCCGGGGCGATGGACGCCGGCACGCTGGAACGCTGGGTTCGTTCCTACGCCTGAACACCGGGGCGCACGTCGACGACGCGCCCCGCATGCATTCGCACGACCCGATGGGCGAGTTCCAGCGCCGCGGGTCGGTGGGTGATCCACACCACGGTGCGCCCGGCAAAGACGGGCCGGAGTCCGCCGACGAGCTCGAGTTCCGCCCCCGGGTCGAACATCGCCGTCGCCTCGTCGAGAATCAGAATACGCGGGTCCTTGAGCAGCGCGCGTGCCAGCGCGATGCGCTGGCGCTGCCCGCCAGACAGGCGCACGCCCTGATCCCCGATGCGGGTCTCGAAGCCCGCGGGCAATGCGTCGATGAATCCGCGCGCAAGTGCGTGTTCGGCGGCCTGTTCGATGCGCGTCCGGTCGGCGGACGGATCGCCCCAGGCGATGTTCTCGGCGATCGTTCCTTCGACCAGCAGCACCTGCTGCGGCACGTAACCGATCGCCCGGCGCAGGCTTGCGAGCGAGACCTCGCGCAGGTCCTGCCCGTCGATCCGGATGTGGCCCGCGTCCGGGTCGTGCAGGCGCAGGATCAGATGCGCCAGCGTGGTCTTGCCGGCGCCGTTGTCGCCGGTCACGGCCAGGGTTTCGCCCGCGCGGATGACGAGATCAAGGCCCGCGAGCACCGCCGCGCGACCGGGATAGGCATAGCGCACGCCAGCCAGCGCAATCGCGCCGCCATGGACACGCAGGTCCGGCAGCGAGTGGGCCGGCGATTCGGGCTCGGTCGCCAGCAGTTCGGCGATGCGTGCCGCCGCGCCGCGTGCCTGCTGCCACTGGCCCCAGAACTGTGCGAACACGCCGGCCGGCCGCGCCAGCAGCAGGGCGTACAGGGTCACGGCCGTCAGGCCGCCGGCGTTGAACTGTCCGCTGCTGGCGCGCGCGACCCCCAGCGCGACCAGGGCCAGCACGGCCAGCGCGACCAGCCACTGCACGGCCGGTCCGACGCCGGCGCTGATCGCCGCGAGCCTCCTGTAGAGGCCGGCCGAATGGCGCGCCAGCGCCGTAAACCGCGCGCTCTGCTCGGGTTCGCGCGCGAAGGCCTTCACGGCGGTGATCGCGGCGAGCGAGTCCTCGGCGTGTGCGGTCAGTTCGGCGCCGCTGTCGGCGGCCTGGCGCGCGAGCGGCCGCAGCCGGCGCGCGAACAGGCGCGAGGCGATCGCGATCGGTGGTACACAGATGGCCGCGGCCAGCGCCAGCCATGGGTCCGTGCGCGCGATCATGACGACCGCGCCGAGCGCGGTGATCACGATGCCGGCGAGCGTGCCGCCGGTCATGGCGATCAGCGCGGAGACCCGGTCGCTGTCGGTGCCGAGCAGCGTCAGCAGGTCGCCACGGCGCCGGCCGAGGTGCGCGTCCAGTGGCAGCGCCTGCAGGTGATCGAACACGCGCACGCGCAGTTCGGTCGCGACGTCGATCGCCAGTCGGCCGCCGAACCAGCCAGCGGCAAAACGCGTCAGTGCCTGAGCCGTCAGGATGCCGATGGCGATGGTGATCAGGGAGGCCATCGACCCGCTTTCGGCCGTGTCGAGCGCGAGCGCCGCGGCGCCGGCCGCGAGCAATGGCAGGGCGAGTGTCGCGACCGACTCGAGCGCCGCGAATACCGCCAGCAGCGACACGCCCGCGCGATGCGCGCGCCAGTGTTCGGCGAGCAGTGAAGACGAGCGCGTGGCCATGAAAGCGCCTGATAGAATGCCGCGGTTATCCGCCCGACAGGGCGGCGCACTGCATTCTACAAGGCCAAGGCATGTCAAAGATCGCGTTGATTACCGGGATTACCGGCCAGGATGGCGCCTATCTTGCCGAGTTTCTGCTTGGCAAGGGCTACGAGGTGCACGGCATCAAGCGTCGTGCCTCGCTGTTCAATACCGACCGGATCGACCATTTGTATCAGGATCCGCACGAAAGCGACCGGCGCTTCTTTCTGCACTACGGCGACATGACCGATGGATCGAGCCTCGTGCGCATCCTGCAACAGGTGCAGCCCGACGAGGTCTACAACCTTGCCGCACAGAGCCATGTGGCCGTTTCGTTCGAGGAGCCGGAGTACACGGCGAACGCCGACGCACTTGGCGCGCTGCGCCTGCTCGAGGCGATCCGCATGCTCGGGTTCGGCGATCGGGCGCGCTATTACCAGGCATCGACCTCCGAGCTGTTCGGCAAGGTCGTTGAAACGCCACAGCGCGAGACGACACCGTTCTACCCGCGCTCGCCATATGCGGTCGCGAAGCTCTATGCCTACTGGATCACGGTGAACTACCGCGAGGCCTACGGGCTGTATGCCTGCAACGGCATCCTGTTCAATCACGAGTCGCCGCTGCGGGGCGAGACCTTCGTCACGCGCAAGATCACGCGCGCGCTGGCGCGCATTGCGCTCGGCCTGCAGAACACGCTGTGGCTTGGCAACCTGAACGCATTGCGCGACTGGGGCCATGCACGCGATTACGTCGAGATGCAGTGGCTCATGCTCCAGCAGGAGAAGCCGCGTGATTTCGTCATCGCCTCCGGTGAGCAGCATTCGGTGCGCGAGTTCGTCGAGCGCGCCGCGGCGCGACTGGGTATTGCCGTCGCTTGGGAAGGCAGCGGTGTGGACGAACAGGGGCGTGTCGAATCCGTGACCGGCGATGCGGCGAAGGTGCTGAAACCCGGTCAGGTCATCGTGCGCGTCGACCCGCGCTACTTCCGGCCGACCGAGGTCGAGACCCTGCTCGGCGATGCCGCGCTCGCACGCGAAGAACTCGGCTGGCAGCCGCGCGTGAAGTTCGACGAACTCGTGCATGAAATGGTCGATGCCGATCTGGAGGCCGCGCGCCGCGACGAGCTGTGTCTGCAGGCCGGTTTCGCCACGCCGGAACGCCACGAGTGAGCGCGCTCGCGCGCGATGCGCGCATCCATGTCGCGGGTCATCGCGGCATGGTGGGCTCGGCGATCCTGCGAGCGCTTGCCAGCGCTGGCTATCCGGCGCCGATCGCGCGAACCCATGCCGAGCTCGATCTGACCGATCAGGCCGCGGTTCGGGATTTTTTTGCGCAGGAACGGCCCGACGCCGTGATCCTTGCCGCGGCGAAGGTCGGTGGCATTCACGCGAACAATACCTATCCCGCCGAATTCATCTGGCAGAACCTGATGATGGAGGCGAACGTCATCGATGCCGCCTACCGGGCCGGCATTCAGCGTTTGCTGTTTCTCGGCAGTTCCTGCATCTACCCGCGCATGGCCGCCCAGCCCATGGCCGAGGATGCATTGCTGACTGGAACGCTGGAACCCACCAACGAGCCCTACGCGGTCGCGAAGATCGCCGGCATCAAGCTGTGCGAGTCCTACAACCGGCAGTACGGCACGCAGTACCGTTCCGTGATGCCGACGAATCTCTATGGGCCCGGCGACAACTTTCACCCGACCAACAGTCATGTGATTCCGGCCCTGATGCGGCGCTTCGACGAAGCGGCGCGGCGTGGTGATTCGGTCGTGACGGTCTGGGGCAGCGGACGACCGATGCGCGAGTTTCTGCACGTCGACGACATGGCCGCGGCCTGTCTGCATGTGCTGGAACTCGACGATGCGACCTGGGCGGCGAACACCCAACCGATGTGTTCGCATCTCAATGTCGGCACCGGCGAGGATGTCACCATCGCCGAGCTTGCACGCACGATGGCGAAAGTCACGGGATTCAATGGCGAGATTGCCTTCGATGCGAGCAAGCCCGACGGCACGCCGCGCAAACTGCTCGACGTCTCGCGCATCCACACGCTGGGCTGGAGGGCGAAGGTTTCGCTCGAAGACGGCCTCGCCGAAACCTGTGCCTGGTACCGCGCGCATGCCGCGGAACGTCGTGACTAGCCGGCGTTCATGTCGGATCTGAACGATCCGCGGGTACTGTTCGCCGCCGAGCGCACCCTGCTCGCCTGGAACCGGACGAGCATTTCGCTCATGGCGTTCGGGTTTCTGGTCGAACGCTTTGGCCTGTTTCTGCAGATCGCGGGCCGCGAGGAGATCAAGCTCTTTCAGCGGCATATCTCGTTTTTTGTTGGCGAGTCGTTCGTGTTGCTGGCGGTATTCATGGCCGTGTTCTCAATCCGGCAATTCCGGCGCGTGCTGAAAACGCTCGGACCGGGCGAGTTCCCGCCGGGTTACAGCCTTTCCACCGGCGTTGTGGTCAACGGCGTCACCGGGGCGCTTGGTCTGGCCCTGGTGTTCTATCTGGCAAGAGGGTTCATGTAGCCGGACGTCTGTGAGAGAGCAGATTTCTGTTGTGCAATTTCGGGTGCGGCACTAACATCAAAGTGCTCCGGGGGGCGGAGCGTACTGACTTCGGGGGTCGTCCGTGTCGCGTCCAGTGCGTTTCGCAGCAGTGCTTTCGCTTGTTGCCGTGTTGCTGTCGCCGTCCGCGTTTGCCGTTTGCTCGGTCTCGGATATCCGACCGGGCGGTGGGCCGGGCGATGCGTTCGTAGGCCCCGTGTGCAACAACGGGCTTAGCGGCGCGTTCCTCGATGGTGCGTACCGGAATTGCATCTACATCTCGGGCACCGATCTGGTCCCCGCGTCACCCTCGTTTGCATTCGATGGGGTCGCGGCACCGATCGAAAGCATTTTTACGGACGGGGCGTTTCAAGTTTTCTGCGTTGCGAGTCTGCCCCTTCGTTCGCAGCCGGTGGATGTTTCCGTCCTGGTTGCGCCCGGCTGCGAGCTCGCGAAGGCCGATGTCTACTCCACGCCCGGCAGCTGCCCGGACGGCGAGAATTTCCAGGCCTCGATCGAGGGTGAGGTCTTTCTCGACCGCAATCGCAATGGCATCCGCGACGACGGCGAACCGGGACTCGAGGGCGTGACGGTAGACCTCACCAACGGTGGGTCCAATGCCAGCACCACCACGGATCAGGACGGGCGCTGGGGCGTGCTGATTCTCGAGGGTCCAGTGACCGTGGATACGGACGATGCGACTCTGCCTGCCGGCGTAGTGCTGACAGCGGGCATTGATCCCAACGGTGTGCTGGCTACCGGCGGCCAGCTGACCGACGCGGGTCAGGATGGCTACTTCTTCCCTCCGCAGCTGGTACCGGTGATCGGATGGGTCGGGCTGCTCGGACTGCTGGGTCTGCTCGGCGCAAGCGGTCTGCGCGCGCTGCGCCATCAATTCTGACTGACACGATTGCGAGCGCGTGGCAGGGGAGGGCCGCCCAGCGGCCCGCTAGCCATCCAGTCCCGCGAGGGCCAGGGCGCCGGTGAAGTGCTCGAGTTCGGCCGGGTCCTTGAATGGAAAGGCCGTGCGGATGCGCTCCAGCGAGAACTCGGGATTGAGCGTGCGAACCTGTTCGGCCTCCCACTTCGCGTCTTCAATCGCGCCTGCACGCGCATAGGCCGCCGCCAGCCACAGGTGCAGGCGTTCCGAGGCCGGATTGGAAACCAGCCCGTCCCTGAACGCCTGGATCGCCTCGGCATAGCGGTGCAGCACGAAATAGGCCTGGCCGAGATGGAACGGATAGTTGTACGGGTGGTGCGGATTGATGCGCATCGCCTGCTGGATGCGTTTCAGACCTTCCTCGGGACGCCCCGCGTAATACAGCAGCGTCGCGGTCAGCAGGTGTCCGTTCGCATAGTTCGGATCGTATTCGATCGCCTTCTCGGCCTCGACCAGCGCCTTGACGTAGTCGCCGCGCTCGCGGTGACTGAGACCGCGTACGAAATAGGCGACCGGAAGATCCGGCTGCAACCCGATGGCACGGGTGGCCAGATCATAGGCGCTCGTCAGTGACTGGATGCGATCGTCCGCCCAGCCGTTCATGGCATCAAATGCATGGGTCCACGCCAGCATGGCCCAGGCCCCGGCAAAACCCGGGTCGATCTCGACCGCCTTGGTGAAGAATTCGCGCGCCGCGCGATTCTCGTTACGGTTCGCGTACAGATAAAAACTCTGTCGGCCATATAGAAACTGATCGTAGGCGGCGGGTTCGTCGCTGCGCGTTACGGCCGCGCTGATCGTTTCGTCGGCGTTCGGCAACAGGGCCGCGACCACACTCGAGGCAATGGCATCCTGAATCCGGAACAGGTCATTGGTCGTTCGCTGGTACTGCTCGGCCCACACATGTCCGCGATCCTGACTGTCGATCATCTGCGCGTTCACACGCAGCTCATCGGCCACCCGGCGTACGCTGCCGCGCAGCAGGTAGCGCACGCCGAGTCGTTCGGCCACCTCGGTGATGTTGTCGATCTGGCCGCGGTAGATGAAGGAGGAATCGCGTGCAATGACCAGCAGCCGTGGCTGCTTGGCCAGCAGCGTGATCAGATCATCGGTCAGCCCGTCGGCAAAGTAGTTCTGTTTCGGATCGTCGCTGAGGTTGTCGAACGGCAGCACTGCAATGGACGCAGTGGCAGGTTCGTGCGGCGGCGGGCCGGGGGGCGTGTGATCCGGCCGCAGTTGCCACCACACGAGCGCCGCAACGATCACGGCGACCGCGGTGGCCAGCCACGCATGTCCGGGGCGGGGGCGTGAAGGCGCTGCACTTTCTGGTCGTGCCGTTGCCGTGGCCGGTGTCTGCCGTGCAATCGGCTCCGGCATGGCGATCAGGCGATAACCCCGCTTGGGCAGCGTCTCGATGATGGCCGGTTCACGCGGGTTGTCGCCCAGGGCCTTGCGCAGCTTCTGCACCGCTCCGGTGACGGTGTCGTAGCCGACGACGACATTGGGCCAGACCTGCGCCTCGATCTCGGTGCGCGTGAGCACCTGACCGGGATGGCGAGCGAGCAGCACCAGAACGTCCATGACCTTGGGTTCAAGCCGCAGGCACTTGCTGCCCCGGATCAGCTCGCTGCTGGCCGGGTGGACGTCCCAGCCCGCAATGCGCAGGGCATCCGCGAGATCGCGTTGATCTGCGTTCGCGGTTGCGCCGGATTGTTCGTTCGATCTGCCCACGTGGAGAATCGGGTTGCTAACTCCCTGATTAAAAAGACGCAATAAATTCTTCGGCAATCCTTCGGGGTTTCTCGACAAGTCTAGGCCAGCGGCTGGCTAGTGTCATTCGCAAGCCCGGTCCGCGGTGGACGGGCAACTCGGGGACACCATCATGAATCGCAGAGCCTTTGTTTTCGGATCGCTCGCCACGGGGGCCTGCCTGCTGGCGAGTCGCCCTGTGCTGAGCATCGCCGGCACCGGCGGCATTGACCTGAAATCCGCATTCGGCGCCGCGACGGAGCCGGATATCGTGCGTGCGCTGTTCGGCGATGCGCAGCCACAGAACACCGACCAGATCGAACTGGACCTTCCGATGGTCGCGAACGGCCAGAAGGTGACCGTGAAGGTGCACACCGAACTCGCCGATGTGGACGCCATTGCCATCACGGTGCCCGGCAACGAACGCCCGCTATGCGCGTTCTACCGGCCGATGCGTGACGCGGCCAGCGTCTTTGAAACCGCCGTGCGGCTGCGCCAGACCTCGGCGGTGACGGCCTATGTGCGCTCGCGGGGGCAGGTGTTCGTGCGACGCCGGCTCGTAAAGCTGGCGGTCAGCGGTTTCGGTTCCTGAATCGGATCGCAAGCGGAGGACACGAACATGAAAATCGATACCAGGATGCGCGTTCGTAAGAGTGGCGAACAGGCCCGCGTGACCGTGCTTGTGCGCCATCCCATGGGCGGCGCAGATGCGAAGGCCGCGTTCATCGAGCACATGCGCTTCGAAGTCGACGGCCAAGTTTCGGCCGAGGCCTACATGGGTCCGGGCGTTGCCGCCAATCCGATCACCGGCGTCGTGCTGAGCCCGGTCCGCTCCGGCCAGCGCGTGGTCGTGCATTGGCGCGACAGCGCGGGCAACAGCGGGTCGGCCGAGTCCGTTCTGCCATGAACCGCGTCAGGGCATCCGCTTTCCTTGCAGTCTGCGGGGTGACTCTGGCGGCAACGGGCGTTGCGGTCGCCGGGCCGCTCCCGAAGGTCGAACCGGTGACCGATCGCGTCGGAGTGATCTACGGGCCGTTCGACCTGCCGGATCGCAACAATCGCGGATTTAGAAACAACGTCGTGATTACGCGGACCGCAGGCGGCCTGGTGGTCTTCGATCCTGGCGGCAGTGCCTGGGCCGGCGAGATGGTCGTGCGGGTGTGTGCGCAAAGCTATCCGGGCGAGCCAATCGTCGCGGTCTTCAATTCACATGCCCACGGCGATCACTGGCTCGGCAACGAAGGTGTGCGTCGACACTATCCGGGCGTGCCGATCCATGCACATCCACGCATGCTGGAGAAGGCCGCCGGCAATGACGGCCACGCCTGGCTCGCGACGATCAACCGTGTGACCGATGGCGCCGCGGACGGCAGAAACCTGACACCGCCGGATCAAGCGGTCGGTGACGGGGACGAGCTCACGATTGGCGATGTGCAGTTTCGCATCCTGCACACCGGCTCGGCGCATACCGACAACGACCTCATGATCGAGATCGTCGGTGAGGACGTGCTGTTCATGGGCGATGTGGTACGCAACGGCATGCTCGGCATCATGGAAGGGGACAGTGATTTCGCCGGCAACATCGAGGCCATAGACCAGATCGTCGCGCGTGGATTTCGTCACTACATCCCGGGCCACGGCCGCGCGGGCGGCGCCGAAACTGCGCTCGTGTACCGTGACTATCTACATGGCGTGCGTTCGACTGTCGCGCGTCTGTATGAGGAGGGTGCGGAGGATTTCGAGATGAAACCGCAGGTTGAGATGGCGGTCGACAGGTTTCGCGACTGGGTCGGGTTTGACCTGCGCCTCGGTGCGCATGTCAGTCGAGTGTATCTGGAGGTCGAAGCCGCCGCCTTTTGATTGGCGCTGCGCACTGTGCCGGCGGTCCCGCCGTCGCCGGTTCAGCGCGCGAGACGCTGGTTGATCTTGTCGCGCCAGATCGCGCGGTCTTCCTTCGACCAGGCGTCGTGGTCGGCGTCGGTCGTTTCCGATGACGCCTGCGGCCGTGCGTCCGGCCGAACGGAAGCGGGCTTGTCACTGCTCATGCTGAGCAGGAACCAAAGGATCGCGGCGAACACCGCGGCGAGAACAAACAGCTTGAGCCAACCGCTCATGAGACCTTCGGGTTGTCTGCCGGAGCCATCAGTTTGGCGGAGGCTGCTTGAGAATTCGCACGACCGCGTCACGCAATCGTTCGGTCAATTCATATCAGTGCGGGGTGCGCTCCCCGCGTCGGGGCCGGGTGTCGCCCACCGACCAATGCCCTGGCAGATCGTTGAAAAAGGCCCCTCCATGGCGTTTTCAACATCGCAACCGATAAGCGCGGTTTTCGGTTGCTCACGAAAATTAAACACTTGTGTGTTCGATTTTCGGGCGAGACCTCCCTGTCTCGCGGCATTCGGCGGTTGAAAAGAGAATTTCAACAGCGCGCTAGAACGTTGCGTTCGACCAGCCCCACATATGACGTTCGGCGTCGGCGAACTCGATGTACACGCGTGAGGGATCGACGTCCATGCGGTTTTCGATGAAGGTGCACAGTTCATCGGACAGTCGCGTGGTGTCCTGCTGCGGCAGGTCGATGCTCTTGAGTTCCAGGTAGGCGAGTGCGTCGTTGCTGCCGGCGAAGCGCATGTCCGGGTTGTGCGAGAGGGCGATCATGACGTAGCTCTCGGGTTTGCCGAGGAGTTCGGCGACGAGTTTGCTTGCCTCATCGGCAATGTCCTGGCGGCGTTCGGCCGGAAGATCGACGTTGGTCAGGATGGTCAGCAGCGGCATGGTTCAGGGGGCTCCGTGGTCAGTGGTCAGCCGGACGGTGGGCGGGCGCGCCTGGTGGGCCAAGTGGAAAGTTCTGTAACACTCAGAGCCCCAGTGCGAGTGCGAATCAAGGCGCGTTTCGCAGGCAATGGCCCGCCCTTGGCAAGAAGCGCAACACAGAGCCGCGCTCGCACAGTGGCTCCCGAAGGGCCGCACCACAAGCATTGTGGGCGGTGTTGCAGTCCTTGGAAAGGGCCTGCCATTCCCGGCGGACTGCGCCTCGCCCACAATGCTTGTGGTGCGGCTGAGTGTCACAGAGCTTTCCACTTGGCCCACAAGTCAACGCGCCGCGCAGCTCATTTGCAGTAGTTCGCGACCTCGGCCTCGGCCTTCGCGATGCGCTCGATGCGTTCGGGTTCGGTCAGGCGCCGGTAGCTGCCGTCGGCGTCGCGCACCCGCCGCGCGCCGAGCGCGTTCAGGTTCGCGAGGTTCGAGCGGGCGATGCGGCAGTTGTTTGCCTCGAGTTCGGCCTGGCGGCGTTCGTCGTCGGCCTTCTGCTTCGCCAGTTCCCGGTCCTCGGCCGCGTCGTCGAGGCGCTGGCGCATGGCATCGAGCCGGGCGCGCGCCTCATCCGGGTCCACGGCCGGCGGCGGCGGGGGCGCGACGACCTCCGCCGGGGCGGTGCCGTGGGCCGGGGGCACCTGCGAATACACGGTTCGACCCTGCTCGTCGAGGTATTTATAGGTCCTGGCCAGCGCGGCGGGGTTCAGCGCGGCGGCCAGCGCAACGGCGACGAGTAGGCGCGACATCATGGTCTTCAGGCAATTGAACGGGCTCTCATTATGGGAAAACGCCCCGGGAAGCGCCAACCTGCGCGCAGGCTGTTGCTTTTGGTCATGCGGCTCAGTACTTTAGCCTGTTCTGATATTGCAGTGCAGCGACGGCCATCGGTGGCCCGCGGGACAGGTGCGAAATGAAGCTCAGCGGCGGTGAAATCCTCGTTCAGGCGCTTAAAGACGAAGGCGTCGAGTATGTGTTCGGCTATCCCGGCGGGGCAGTCCTGCACATCTACGATGCGCTGTTCAGCCAGGACAAGGTCCAGCACATCCTGGTGCGTCACGAGCAGGGGGCCACGCATGCGGCCGACGGCTACGCGCGCGCGACCGGCAAGCCCGGCGTGGTCCTGGTGACCTCCGGGCCGGGCGCGACCAATGCCGTGACCGGCATCGCGACGGCCCATCTGGACTCCATCCCGATGGTGGTCATCACCGGCCAGGTGCCCCTGCCCATGGTCGGCTCCGATGCCTTCCAGGAGGTCGACACGGTCGGCATCACGCGCCCCTGCGTGAAGCACAATTTTCTGGTCAAGCGGGTGGAAGACCTCGCCGAGACCCTGCGCAAGGCGTTCTTCATCGCCACGACCGGTCGGCCGGGCCCGGTGGTCGTGGACATCCCGAAGGACGTGACCGATCCGAACGTCAAGATCGAATACAAGTACCCGAAGCGCCTGAAGATGCGCTCCTACCAGCCGCCGTCGAGGCCCGATGCGGACGCGGTTGATCACGCAATCGAGCTGATCCTGGCTGCCGAACGGCCGGTGATCTACACCGGCGGCGGCGTTGTGCTGGGCGATGGCTCGGCGCGGCTGCGCGAACTCGTGCGCGGGCTCGGCTACCCGATCACGCAGACCCTCATGGGGCTCGGCGCGTATCCGGGCACCGATGCACTGAACCTCGGCATGCTCGGCATGCACGGCACCTATGAGGCGAACATGGCGATGCACGAGTGCGACGTGCTGGTCGCCATCGGCGCGCGCTTCGACGATCGCGTGACCGGCAAGGTTGCCACGTTCTGTCCGCACGCGAAGATCATTCACGTGGACGTCGACCCGGCGTCGATCTCCAAGAACGTGCGCGTGGACGTGCCGATCGTCGGCGAGGTCGACGAGGTGCTCAAGGCGCTGCTCAAGAAGCTCGCCGACTCCGGCCGCAAGCCGAACGAGATCGCGCTGCGCAAGTGGTGGAAGCAGATCGAGGACTGGCGTGCGATCGACTGTCTCGCCTACGACCGCAGCGCGTCGAAGATCAAGCCACAGGCGGCGATCCAGGCGCTGTATCGCGCGACCAATGGCGATGCGTTCGTGACCTCCGACGTCGGTCAGCACCAGATGTGGGCCGCGCAGTTCTATCCGTTCGACAAGCCGCGTCGCTGGATCAACTCCGGCGGGCTGGGCACGATGGGCTTTGGGCTGCCGGCGGCCATGGGCGTGCAGCTTGCGCATCCCGATGCAACGGTTGCGTGTGTGACCGGCGAGGCGTCGATCCTGATGTGCATCCAGGAACTTTCGACCTGTCGCCAGTACGGCCTGCCGATCAAAATCGTCATGCTGAACAACCGCTACATGGGCATGGTGCGGCAGTGGCAGGAGTTCATCTACGAGGGCCGCTATTCGCACTCCTACATGGACGCGTTGCCGGACTTTGCGGAGCTCGCGCGTTCGTTTGGGCATGTCGGTCTGCGCGTGGAGAAGCCCGGCGATCTGGATGCCGCGATCGCCGAGACCTTCGCGCGCAAGAAGGAACTGGTGTTTCTGGATGTCGTGACCGACGCGGCCGAAAATGTCTACCCGATGATCGAGGCCGGCAAGAGCCACCACGAAATGCGCATGTCCCCGTATATTTCGACCGATCGGGAGCTTGCCTGATGCGTCACATCATCTCGATCCTGCTCGAGAACGAGTCCGGCGCGCTGTCGCGTGTCGCGAGCCTGTTTTCCGCGCGCGGCTACAACATTGAGTCTCTGGCCGTCGCGCCGACCGAGGACCGCACGCTCTCGCGCATGACCCTGGTCACGACCGGCAGCGACGAGGTCATCGAGCAGATCATCAAGCAGACCAACAAGCTCATCGATGTGGTCAAGGTCAAGGACCTCTCCGAAGGCCCGCACCTTGAACGCGAGATGCTGCTGATCAAGGTCCGGGCGAGCGGCGAGCAGCGCGAGGAACTCAAACGCCTTGCGGACATCTTCCGCGCGCGCATCATCGACGTGACCGATTCGAGCTACACGATCGAACTGACCGGCACCTCCGACAAGCTCGATGCCTTCATCGAGGCGGTCGACACGAAGCTGATCGTCGAGGTCGTCCGCTCGGGGCCGTCCGCCATCGGTCGCGGACCCGGGGCCCTGTCCGACTGAACTGCCCGGGCACACCTTCCCGCTGGCGACCGGGTGGTCGCCGGCCCTGTTTCTGAACACCAACGGCAAGCAACACTATGAACATCTTCTACGACAAAGACGCGGACCTCTCACTGATCACCAGCCGCAAGGTTGCGATCATCGGCTACGGCTCGCAGGGCCATGCGCATGCGAACAACCTGAAGGACTCCGGCGTGGACGTCGTAGTCGGTCTGCGCCCGGGTTCAAGCTCGGCAAAGAAGGCCGAGAATGCCGGCCTGAAGGTGATGCCGATCGACGAAGCGGCCGCGAGCGCGGATGTGGTCATGATTCTCGCGCCGGACGAACACCAGGCCGCGCTGTACCGCGGCCAGATCGAGCCGAACATCAAGCAGGGCGCGGCGCTCGCGTTCGCGCACGGCTTCAACATCCACTTCGGACAGGTCGTGCCGCGCGCGGATCTCGACGTGATCATGATCGCACCGAAGGGCCCCGGACATCTGGTGCGTTCCACGTATATGCAGGGTGGCGGTGTGCCGTCGCTGATCGCCGTGTTCCAGGACGCCTCGGGCAGCGCGCGCGACATCGCGCTCGCCTATGCCAGTGCCAACGGCGGCGCACGCGCAGGTGTGATCGAGACCAACTTCCGCGAGGAAACCGAGACCGATCTGTTCGGCGAGCAGGCCGTCCTGTGCGGCGGCACCACGGCGCTGGTGCAGGCCGGATTCGAGACACTGGTCGAAGCCGGCTATGCGCCGGAAATGGCCTATTTTGAATGCCTGCACGAGCTCAAGCTGATCGTCGACCTCATGTACGAGGGCGGCATCGCGAACATGCGCTACTCGATCTCGAACACCGCCGAATATGGCGATCTGACCCGCGGTCCGCGCATCATCACCGACGAGACCAAGGCCGAGATGAAGCGCATCCTCACGGAGATTCAGGCGGGCCACTTCGCACGCGAGTTCATTCAGGAGAACCAGGCCGGTGCGCCGGTGCTCAAGGCCGGGCGCCGCATCTCGCAGGAACATCAGATCGAAGAGGTCGGGGCACGACTGCGCGGCATGATGCCGTGGATCGGCAAGAACCGGATCGTCGACAAGTCGCGTAACTGATTTCCTCAGGAACGGTCGCGGCAGCCGGAGCCGTCGCGTGGTCGGAGGCATGCGGCAGTTCGTCGCCCCGCCCGGGCGCTGGCTGTTTTCGCTTGGCCTCGCCGTGGCCATCGGCGCGTTCTACTGGCACGCGTGGTGGATCGTCGCCGCGGCGCTGGCGCTCGGCACGCTGGGCGCATGGGTTTTTCGCGACCCGAACCGCGAGGTTCCCCCGGAACCGCTGGGCGTGGTCGCCCCGGTCGACGGCCGGGTGACCAACATCGTCAGTGAGCAGAATGCCCACCTCGAGACGAATGTCACGCGCATGGTCATGCATCGCCGGATACTCGGCGCCTATACCCTGCGCAGCCCCGTGGAGGGACAGCTTGTCGATGTTTGGTCGCAGAAGGGCGACCGGACCGGCCCGGACTGCACCGATGCCGTCGCCCTGCGCATGCGCACCGACGAGGGCGACGACTGCCTGCTCGTGATTCATCGCGGTTTCGCGAACTTCAGCGGTGATTTTCCGTTCAGTGTCGGCGACCGGATCGGTCAGGGGCAGCGCTGCGGGCACCCCGGGGTCGGCGCGTGCATCGAAGTGGTGGTGCCGACAAGCGCAAAGCTGCGCGTCGGGCCGCGCGCGCGGGTGCATGCCGGCAGCACCTTGCTGGCGACCTTCAGTGACCGCTGAGCCGCGCGCCGGCGCCATGGGATAAGATCAACGCCCGCGTCGCGTCAGCACGGTGACAATGCCCGATGGCCACTGAAGCCGACAATTCCCCGAAACGCCGCCGCCGGCGCGGTATCTACCTGCTGCCCAACCTTTTCACCACCGCGGCCCTGTTCGCGGGTTTTTTCGCCGTGGTCAGCGCGATCAACCACCGGTTCGAGGAGGCCGCGATCGCGATTTTCATCGCGATGGTGCTCGACGGGCTGGACGGACGCATCGCGCGCCTGACCGGCACGCAGAGTGACTTCGGCGCCGAGTACGACAGCCTTGCCGACATGGTCTCGTTCGGCATCGCGCCGGCGATGGTGGTCTATGTCTGGTCGCTGTCGAGCTTCGGCAAGTTCGGCTGGCCGCCCGCGTTTCTGTACACGGCCTGCGCGGCCCTGCGTCTGGCGCGGTTCAACACCCAGCTCGGCGTCGCGGACAAGCGCTATTTCCAGGGCCTGGCGAGCCCGGCCGCGGCAGCGACGGTTGCCGGTCTGATCTGGTTCGCGACGGAGTACGAACTGGCGCCGCTGGACATGCGCTGGGTCGCGATGGTGGTCACGGTCATCGCCGCGCTGCTGATGGTCAGTCGCCTGCGCTATCGCAGCTTCAAGGATTTCGATTTCCGCGATCGCGTGCCGTTCGTGTTCGCGGTGGTCGTCGCACTGGCGTTCTTCGCGGTGGCATTCAAGCCGGCGGCGATGCTGTTTCTGGTCGCGGTAGCCTATGCGGCATCCGGCCCGATCGGGACCGCCATCCAGTTGCGCCGGCGTCGGCGCGAGCGGCAGCAGCCGGGTGTGGGCTGAGTCCGCCGCCGCCGCGCAGGGCGGTGGTGCCCCGAGGAGGATTCGAACCTCCGACCTTCCCCTTAGGAGGGGGATGCTCTATCCATCTGAGCTATCGGGGCGTGGCGCGCAAGTCTACCGGATCGTGCCGGAATGACCGTCGACTGCCGAAGCCTTCTGCATCGGGGCTGGTCGGGACGGTGAAACTCGTGGCGTCCTGCTACTATCGGGCAGAAGACTGTCGGGAGCGTTGGGGGACATGCTGAATCTCGATTTCTATCTGAAGCTCATGGTCGATCGCGGGGCCGCGGACCTGTTCTTCTCGGCCGGCGCCGCGCCGCATCTGAAGGGCGACGAGGGCATGGAGCCGGTTGGTGATGCGCCGTTCGATTCCGAGCGGATTCGCGAACTTGCCGAGTCCCTGATGGACGTGCGTCAGATCGAGCGCTTCGAGCGCGATCTGGAAATGAACCTGGCGCTCGAACGCGCGGGCATCGGCCGTTTTCGCGTGAACGTATTCCTGCAGCGCGGCCAGGTCAGCATCGTGATCCGGCATGTGCGCGACCACATCCCGAGCGTGCAGCAACTCAATCTGCCGGCGTATTTTCACCAGCTGGTGTTGGCGCCGCGCGGGCTGATTCTCGTGATCGGCTCGACGGGCTGCGGCAAGTCCACGACGCTGGCATCGATGCTCGATCATCGCGCGGCCAGTGCGTGCAGCCATATCCTCACCGTCGAGGACCCGATCGAGTACGTGCACGACCACAAGCGCAGCGTCGTCGACCAGCGTGAGATCGGCTTCGACACGCTGTCGTATGCGAACGCGCTGAAGAACGCCATGCGCGAGTCGCCGGACGTGATCCTGGTCGGCGAGATCCGCGATTCCGAAACCATGCAGACCGTGCTGTCGTTCGCGCAGACCGGCCACCTGGTGTTGTCGACGCTGCACGCATCCAACGTCGCGCAGGCCCTGCAGCGCATCGTCAGCTTCTATCCCGAGGAGGCGCACGAGCGCGTGCTGCGCGATCTGTCGACGACCATGGTGGCGCTGATCGCCCAGCGACTGATCCCGCACCGCGGTGGCGGGCGCATCCCGGCGATCGAGGTCATGACGCCGACGCCGCGCCTGCGCAAGCTCGTCGAGCAGGGCGACATCGAAGCCATTCCGCGCGCGATGGAAGAGGAGCGCAACGCCCAGGTGCAGACCATGGACCAGTCGCTGTACGCGATGTTCCGCCGCGGACTGATCACCGAGGAAGAGGCACTGCGCAACGCCGACAGCGGCTCGGACCTCGCGCTGCGCATCCGCCTGACCGGCGCCGGTCCGGCGCAGTTCGGCGCGGGCTGATCGGGCAACACCGCGACTGGTGGTTACCGAACTCTGGCCCGATCCGGGTCGCGAACATGCACTTGCGGGGCTCTACCTGAGCCATCCCGTCGCACGCACCGTCGACGGCGCGCGCGTCTACTCGAATTTCGTCACCAGCCTGGACGGCCGCATCGCGCTGCGCGACCCCGTTTCGGGTCGCTTCGGAGTGCCGCGTACCATCGCGAACGCCCGCGACTGGCGCCTGTATCAGGAACTGGCCGCGCAGGCCGATGCGATCGTCGTGTCGGGCCGCTACGTGCGCGAACTTGCCGAGGGCAGCGCACAGGCCGGGCTGCCGGTCAGCGAGGCCGGTTTCGATGACCTGCGCGCGTTCCGGGTCGAACACGGTCTCGCGCCGCAGCCGGCGGTGGTCGTCGTCAGCGGTTCGCTGGACCTGCCGCTCAGCGACGCGCTGTGCGCGGATGCGCGCGAGCGGTTTGTCGCGACTGGCGCCGCTGCCGATCCGGCGCGGTCGGATGCACTGAGGCAGGCCGGATTCACGGTGCTGACCTGCGGTGGCGGCCAGCGCGTGGTGGCACGCGAGCTGATCGCGCAGCTGGCCGAACGCGGGCTGCGCAATCTCTACGTGGTGGCCGGCCCAGTCGTTCTGAACACCTTCCTGGGCGAGGGATGTCTGGACCGGCTGTATCTGACCACCGTCAATCGCGTGTTGGGCGGCGATGAATTCGCGACCTTCGCCGACGGCGCGGCGCTGGTGCCGCCGGTCGATTTCCGGCTTGCCGCAAGCTTCCTGGATCGCGGCGCAGACGGTGCGCCGGAGCAGACCTTCAGCGTGCTCGACCGCGTCTGATACTCATCCGGCGGCGCGCGTATCCAGCACGATCTTGCCGCGCGTGTGGCCGGATTCGACCCGGCGATGCGCCTCGGCGGCATCCCTGAGCGGCAGTACGGCTTCGACCTCGATCCGTAACTGACCCATGTCGATCCACTCCGCGCAGCGCTGCAGGATCGCCGCGTGGCGCGCCAGCCCGGCGGGATCGTTCGTCATCATCGGGGTCAGCATCAGTTCAAAGCCGATGCGCAGGTTCTTCGGCCGTACGGCCTTCCAGCTCACTTCGGGCGGTGGTTCGAGGATCGTCACGACATCGCCATACGGCGCGCAGGCCTCGAGGCTCTGCAAAAAGACCTTGCCGCCGATCGTGTCGAAGACGACATCCGCGCCGCGGCCCGCGGTCAGCGACCGGGTCGCTTCGACGACATTCGTCTGCGTGTAGCGGACGACCTCGTCGGCGCCGAGCGCGCGGACGAACGCGTCCTTTTCCGCCGTGCTGACCGTCGCGATCACGCGCGCGCCACGCAGCTTCGCCAGCTGTACGGCGACATGGCCGACGCCACCGGCCGCGGCGTGAATCAGCAACGTCTGGCCGGCGGTCAGGCGCGCGCGGTCGTAGAGCGCCTCCCAGGCCGTGATCAGCACCAGCGGGCCGGCCGCGGCGAGCGTGAGATCGAGCGTGCGCGGTGCCCGCGCGCAGGCGATCGCCGGCACGACGTTCTGTTCCGCATAGTTGCCGGGCGTCACGCCGATACCGCCGTAGCAGTACCACACGCGGGTGCCGGTGCTGAAACCCGTCACCGACGAGCCGCGCTTGAGCACTTCACCGGCGCCGTCGCAGCCGAGGATCGCCGGCAGCGGCGCAGGGCCGTACAGCCCGCGCGCGCGCAGCTTGGTGTCGACGGGGTTCACGCCCGCGCCATGCAGGGCCACGCGCAGGCTGTCGGCGGGCAGCACGGGTGCTTCGAGTTCGGCGGGCTGGAGGACCTCCGGCTCACCGGCCGCGGTCATCTGGATGCAGCGCATGGGGTCTTCTCCGTGTGGGTCAGCGCGCGGGGTGCAGATCGTAGCCGCGTTCGCGCAAGCCCTGCAGCAGGCCGGTCGGCCCCGGCAGGTGCAGCGCACCAACGGCCACGAACACGCGGCCGCTGTTCAGCAACGGCAGCAGGCGTTCGAGCATCAGGACGTTGCGACGGTCGAGCAGATGTTCGATGAAGCGTCCGCCGGCCCCGCTCGGGTCCTCGCCGATGGATTCGGCCTGAATCGCGTGCAGTCGGTCCAGATCGCCGGCGAGCCAGACCTCGACCATCGCCTCGTGCAGGCGCCGGACTTCGGCGATGTCGTCCAGGGTCTCGCGCAGCAGTTCGGTCTGGTCGGCGTCGGCAAGCGCATTCATCGCGCCGAGCTGCTCGGCGACCGACTCCAGTCCCACGACCGTCTTGCCCGCGGCCGCGGCGCGCGCGGCCAGGTCCTGATCCAGAAAACGGCCCGTTTTGGCCGGCGGCAGGCTCAGCGTGGTCGCCACGGCCCAGGGCTTCATGCGGCTCGCGAGCAGCTCGGGTATGCCGTACTCGGCCAGCGCCGCGATGGCCCGGCGCGCGAGCGCATGGCCCGCGATCGCGCGCAGCTGACCCTCGTCGCCGTAGAGCATGCCCGAAAGCGTCAGGAACACATCCGCGCGAGACAGGTCGAGTTCCAGCACGACGGTATCGGCCGCGTCGAAGCCGCGGCGCACGCGCGCGGGCAGGTTCAGCACCCGCGGGTCTTCGCTGTGGATCGTGCCGAACAGCTCGCCGACCAGCCGGCCGCCGCGCTGAATCTCCCAGTGGATTGCCTGGGCCGGATTCGGCGCCGGCGGAAGCTCGCTGACACTGACCGCCGAACAGGCCGGCGCCAGGGCGGCGGCGAGCGTGACGGCAGCGAGCTTCCGCAGGCGGCGTGCCGCCCGCATCCAGCGAATCGGACTCATGGCGCGAGTCTACGACAGCGCGTGTTCGGCCGCGTTGGCAGCGTATTGCGCACCGTCTACCGATCGCCAACCGTACGCAACCGTACGTGGCAGATGATCCATGCCGATCAGTCGGCGTGTTTCGAGTTCAGCACGCGGGCGAGCGCCTCGGCGCGTGGCAGGGTTTCGGCGGCCTCGGCACGACGGGCGCGGTACTCGAGCTGACCCTCGGCGAGCAGCCGGTCGCTGACGACCAGCCGGTGCGGGATGCCGATGAGTTCGATGTCCGCGAACATCTGACCGGGACGCAGGCCGCGGTCATCGAACAGCACTTCGACGCCGGCCGCGGTCAGCTCCGCGTACAGGGCGTCCGCGGCCTCGCGCACGGCCGCGGAGCGGTCGCGGCCGATCGGGCACAGTGCGACGGTGAACGGTGCGATCGGTTCGGGCCAGACGATGCCGGCCTCGTCGTAGTTCTGTTCGATCGCGGCGGCGACCACGCGCGACACGCCGATGCCGTAACAGCCCATGGTCATGACCGCGCCGCGGCCGTTTTCGTCGAGCACGGTCGCGTTCATCGCCCGTGAATATTTCTGGCCGAGCTGGAAGATGTGTCCGACCTCAATGCCGCGGCGGATCACCAGGCTGCCGTTGCCGTCCGGGCTCGGGTCGCCGTCGACGACGTTGCGCAGGTCGGCGACCTCGGGCAGCGCGACATCGCGACCCCAGTGGATGTCGAACAGGTGCTTGCCGTCGACATTCGCGCCGGCGCTGAAACCGGCGCTGGCCGCGACCGTTCGATCGACCACGCAGGGGATCGGCAGGCCGACCGGGCCGAGCGAGCCGGGCCCGGCGCCGACCGCCGCGCGGATCTCTGCCTCACTCGCCATGCGCAGGGGCTCGGCGACCTGCGCCAGCTTCATGGCCTTCACGGCATTGAGTTCGTGATCGCCGCGCACGAGCAGGGCGACCAGGCCGCCTTCGACGTCCTCGGATGCCTGCACGACCAGCGTCTTGACCGTGCGCTCGATCGGCACGCCATAGCCCGCGACGAGTTCCGCGATGGTCTTCGCATCCGGGGTGTCCACGGTGCGCATGGGGGCGTCGGTCGGGGGCTGCGCCGCGGGCGCGAGCGCCTCGGCGAGTTCGACGTTCGCGGCATACGGCCCGCTGTCGGAGAACGCGATCGCGTCCTCGCCGGAGGCGGCCAGCACGTGAAACTCGTGCGAACTCGAACCGCCGATCGAGCCGGTGTCCGCGGCCACGGCACGGAAGTCCAGCCCGCAGCGGCGGAAGATCGCGCTGTAGGTCGCGTACATCCGGTCGTAGGTCTCCTGCAGCGAGTCCTGTGTCAGATGGAACGAGTAGGCGTCCTTCATCAGGAACTCGCGCGCGCGCATCACGCCGAAACGCGGGCGGATCTCGTCACGGAACTTGGTCTGGATCTGGTAGAAATTCACCGGCAGCTGGCGATAGCTCTTGAGTTCGTTGCGCGCGAGGTCGGTGATGATTTCCTCGTGCGTGGGGCCGAAACAGAACGAGCGGTCATGTCGGTCGACGAGTCGCAGCAGCTCCGGTCCGTAGTGCTCCCAGCGGCCGGATTCCTGCCACAGTTCTGCCGGCTGCACGGCCGGCATCAGCACCTCGAGCGCGCCGGCGCGGTTCATCTCCTCGCGAACGATCGCCTCGACCTTGCGCAGTACGCGCAAGCCCAGTGGCGTCCAGGTGTACAGACCCGCGGCGAGCTTGCGGATCAGCCCCGCGCGCAGCATCAGGCGATGACTGATGACCTCGGCGTCGGCCGGGGTTTCCTTGACAGTCCAGAGCGGGAATTCGGAACAGCGCATGATGATGGATTCTTGGTTGATCAGATGTTGTGAACGGTGGGTTCGACGCCCAGTCTGCGCCAGGCGCTGAAGCGCGCACGGCCGGCCTCGCGTTCGGCCGGATCGGCGCCGACGATCTCGGCGACCCGCTCGATCTCGCTCAGCGCCTCGGGTGTCACCCCCGCGAGGTTGATCGCGACGGCGTGCGGCCATTGGCAGTCTGCGCCCGTGTGGATCACGACCGGTGTCAGCGGATCGATCTCAGCGCTCCACGCTGCGTGAGCGACGAAACTGCCGGGCCGGAAGGTCCACAGCCGCTCGTCCATGCGCGCGCTGGCGGCCGGGTCGGCCGCCACGACCAGCACGCGATGCCCGAGCCCTGCGACCTTCTCCGTCAGGCGGCAGGCGTAGGTCTCGACGGCGTCCACGCCACCGTCGGGCAGGATGTAGAAATCAACCTGCGGCACGCGAGATCAGGTATTCCGCCAGCAGCGGCAGCGGGCGGGCGGTCGCACCCTTGTCCTCGCCGCTCTTCCAGGCCACACCGGCGATGTCGAGGTGCGCCCAGCGCAGCGACTCGGTGAAGCGCCCCAGGAAACAGGCCGCCGTGATGGTGCCGGCCGGGCGCCCGCCGATGTTCTGCAGGTCCGCGAACGGCGATTCGATCTGGCGCTGGTATTCGTCCCACAGCGGCAGCTGCCAGGCGCGGTCGCCGCTGGTCTCGCCGGCCTCGCGCAGCGCATCGATCAGCGGCTGGTCGTTGCCGAGCACGGCCGAGGCCTGATGGCCGAGCGCGATGATGCAGGCGCCGGTCAGCGTCGCCATGTCGATGACGACCTCGGGCTTGAAGCGCCGCGCGTAGGTCAGGGCATCGGCGAGGATCAGCCGGCCCTCGGCGTCCGTGTTCAGGATCTCGATCGTGATCCCGGCCATGCTGGTGACAATGTCGCCGGGCTTGTTCGCGTCGCCGTCCGGCAGGTTCTCGGAGGCCGGCACGACGCCGACGACGTTCAGTGGCAGTTTCAGTTCGGCACAGAGTTTCAGCGCGCCGATCACCGTTGCGCCTCCGCACATGTCGTATTTCATCTCGTCCATGTGTTCGGCCGGTTTGATGGAGATGCCGCCGGCATCAAACGTCAGGCCCTTGCCGACCAGCACGATGGGCGCCCGGCCTTTGCGGCCGCCGTGGTACTCCATGACGATCAGCTTTGCCGGCTGGCGCGAACCGCGCGAGACCGACAGCAGTGCGCCCATGCCCAGTCGCTGCATGCGCGCCTCGTCGAGGACCGTGGTCTTGATCGACTCGCTGGCCTTGCCCAGCGCGCGCGCCTGGTCGGCGAGATAGCTCGGCGTGCAGATGTTGCCGGGCAGGTTCGCCAGGTCCTTGACCACGTCCATGGCCTCGGTCAGCGCCTGGCCCTGGGCCGCGCCCCGGCGCGCGGCGGCGCGCTCGTCGGCCGTCGCGATCAATTGCACGCGTGCGAGGCGTCCACGGCGTTTCGGCGGCTTGCCGCGCATCTGGTCGAAGCGGTAGCTCGCATCGCCCGCAGCGGCCGCGATCCTGCGCGCCGCCCAGTCGGCATCGCGCCCGGTCGGGCGCAGTTCGATCAGCCCCGCGGCGATGCTGGTCTGGCCCGAACGCGCGGCGGCGCCGAGCGCCGAACGCAGCAGCGACAGGTATTTGCGTTCGTCACGCGCGGTCGGATCGCCGGCCGCGACCAGCAGCACACGCCCTGCCTGCACCCCGGCGAGTTCCGGGATCAGCAGGGTCGAGCCGGCGTCCTCGTCCAGATCGCCACGCTTGAGCAGGCGCTTGAGCGCACCGCCGCTTGCTTGGTCGATGGTCGCTGCGGTCGGTGACAGTTGCTGTCCGGCATGGATGCCGGCAATGACAAGATCGCAGCGCAGCGCGGCGGCGGATTGGGTCGTGACGGAGAGTTTGACGGACATGCTGGAATCGGCCTGCGAACGGGACGCGCAGTGTACGGGATTGGCGCCGCGCAGGCCGCTGACGGCAGGCCTGCTACGACCGCGCCATACGCCAGGCGACGCTGCCGCCGGCCCGCAGGGGCACGATCTGCTCGGCGCCGAACGGGTAGTGTTCCGGCAGGGTCCACGCCTCGCGCACCAGCGTGACTCGCCGCGTATTCGGCGGCAGTCCGTAGAACGCTGCGCCGTGAACGGAGCAGAAGCCCTCGAGGCGGTCGAGCGCGCCGGCCTGCTCGAAGGCCTCGGCGTAGAGTTCCAGTGCGGCGGGTGCCGTGTAGCAGCCCGCGCAGCCACAGGCCGATTCCTTCGCGCCGCGGGCGTGCGGCGCGGAGTCCGTGCCCGCGAAATAGCGCGGATCGCCACGCGTGGCGGCCTCCAGCAGGGCCTCGCGGTGGTGTTCGCGCTTGAGCACGGGCAGGCAGTAGTGATGCGGGCGCATGCCGCCGGCGAACATGGCGTTGCGGTTCAGCAGCAGATGGTGGGCCGTGATGGTGGCGCCGACGCCGGGTCCGGCCTGGTCGACGAAGCGGACGGCCTCGGCCGTCGTCGCGTGCTCGAACACCACGCGCAGGCCCGGGTGGCGATCCAGCGCAGGCTTCAGGGTCGTATCAATGAAAACCCGCTCGCGATCGAAGATATCGATCGCGGGGTCGGTGACCTCGCCATGCACGCACAGCACCAGGCCGGTCGCGGCCATGCGGGCCAGAACCGCCTCGATGTTGCGGATGTCGGTCACGCCCGAATCGCTGTTGGTCGTGGCGCCGGCGGGGTAGAGCTTCGCGGCCAGCACGGCAGGTTCGGCGGCGGCGCGGTCGATTTCGTCCGGATCGGTGCGATCGGTCAGGTACAGCGTCATTAGGGGTTCGAAGCGGCTGCCGGCGGGCCGCGCGGCACGGATGCGCTCGCG
Source organism: Chromatiales bacterium (assembly GCA_020445605.1). Lineage (NCBI taxonomy): Bacteria > Pseudomonadati > Pseudomonadota > Gammaproteobacteria > Chromatiales > Chromatiales bacterium. Next base: position 13,292 of record JAGRGH010000038.1, on the reverse strand, counting down.
ATAGGCCAGCGCCTGCGCGACGGTGGTCACTGGTGGCGTGAGATTCGGCATCACCAGCGCGCGCGCGAAGCGTTCGGCGGTCGCGGGAACGACATCGGGCAGGCGCGCGCCGTCGCGCAGGTGCAGATGCCAGTCGTCCGGCTGCAATAAGGTCAGGGTTTGCATTACCGTAGTGCGGCCGGCGTGGGGCAGGGGCTTGACTTCATCAGCATTTGCTTATAAACTTTTGCACCAGTTGGATCGATTCCGGTCCACGTTGGCAGTGTCAGACAGTATCCATCTTTTGAGGATTTTGAGACATGAAGAAACTCGTGAAAGTGCTGGCGGTTGCCGGCCTGCTGGGTGTTACCGCCTCCGCGAATGCGTGGTGGGGCCCGTGGAACAACGGTGGCTACAACGGCTGGAACGGTGGTCCGTTCGACGGTTGGGGTCTTGGTGACGGCACCGGCGACTTCGACTTCAACATGAGCGGTCGCTCGAACATGCGTGGCTACGGTCGCGGCTACGGTCAGGGCGAAGGCTACGGCTACGGCAGTGGCTACGGCTACCCGGGCTACGGCTACGGCCCGTACGGCTATCCGGGCTACGGCTACGGCGCCCCGTACGGCTACGGCGCCCCGCCGGCCCCGCCGGCCCCGCCGGCTCCGGAAGCGAAGTAATCCACTTCGCGACCTGACCCGGGCGTTCGCGCCCGGGTACGCCAAAGAAGGCGTGCACTTCGGTGCACGCCTTTTTTTTGTGCGGCGGAAACCCGCACGGAAGCTGTGCTGTTGGTCGCGACCACGCATGCCATAATGCGGTCCGTCGATCCGCACGCGGATCGCCTCTCGTTTCATCCATTCCCGGATTGCTTTGATGGCCGCAGATATCGATCAGGACCCGCAGGAAACCCAGGAATGGCTCGACGCGCTTGCGTCCGTCATCGAGAACGAAGGCGTCGATCGCGCGCACTATCTGCTGGAGCGACTGGTCGACAAGGCGCGCCGTTCCGGCGCGTACCTGCCCTACAGCGCGAACACCGCGTATGTGAACACCATCCCGGCCGGCGCCGGTGCGCGCAGTCCCGGTGATTCCGCGATGGAGCGGCGAATCCGCTCGCTGGTGCGCTGGAACGCAATGGCGATGGTCGTGCAGGCCAATCGCGAGAGTTCCGAACTCGGCGGACACATCGCGAGCTTTGCCTCGGCGGCGACGCTGTTCGATGTCGCCTTCAATCATTTTTTCCGCGGTGCCGATCATGCGTCCGGCGGCGACCTGGTGTATTTCCAGGGCCACTCGGCGCCCGGGGTTTACGCACGTGCGTATCTCGAGGGCCGCCTGACTGAAGCGCAGCTGGACGGCTTCCGCCAGGAAGTCGAGCGCGACGGGCTGGCCTCGTATCCCCATCCGTGGCTGATGCCGAACTTCTGGCAGTTCCCGACCGTGTCCATGGGCCTGAGCCCGTTGATGGCGATCTACCAGGCGCGCTTCATGCGTTATCTGGAACACCGCGGGCTGGCGGAAACCTCCGATCGCAACGTCTGGGCCTTCTGTGGCGACGGCGAGATGGACGAGCCGGAATCGCTCGGTGCGATCTCGCTCGCATCCCGCGAGCAGCTCGACAACCTGATCTTCGTCGTCAACTGCAACCTGCAACGGCTCGACGGGCCGGTGCGCGGCAACGGCAAGATCATCCAGGAGCTCGAGGCCGTGTTCCGTGGCGCGGGCTGGAACGTCGTCAAGGTGATCTGGGGTTCGTACTGGGATCCACTGCTCGCGCGCGACAAGGACGGCGTGCTCGTGCGGCGCATGGAAGAAGTCGTCGACGGCGACTACCAGGCCTACAAGGCCAACGGCGGCGCGTTCGTGCGCAAGCATTTCTTCGGCAAGTATCCGGAGCTCGCCGACATGGTCGCGACGATGTCCGACGAGGACATCTGGCGCCTGAACCGTGGCGGCCACGATCCGCACAAGATCTACGCCGCCTACCACGAAGCGGTCGGGCGCAACGGCAAGCCCACGGTCATCCTCGCGAAGACCGTCAAGGGCTACGGCATGGGGGAGGCCGGCGAGGGCCAGAACGTCACGCACCAGCAAAAGAAGATGGGCGAGGACGCGCTGCGCAAGTTCCGCGACCGCTTCAACATTCCGGTCGATGACGACCAGATTGAGGCCGCCGCGTACTACCACCCCGGCGAGGACAGCGACGAGATCAGGTACATGAAGGCGCGGCGCGCCGCGCTCGGTGGTCCGGTTCCGGCACGTGTGCTGCGCGCCCCGGCGCTGACGATTCCCGATCTCAAGGTCTTCGACTCCATGCTGACCGGCAGCGAAGACCGCAAGATGTCGACAACCATGGTCTGGGTGCGGCTGCTGAACGCATTGCTGCGCGACAAGAACATCGGCCGGTATGTCGTGCCGATCGTCCCGGACGAGGCGCGCACCTTCGGCATGGAAGGCATGTTCCGCCAGTACGGCATCTATTCATCAGTCGGCCAGCTGTACCGGCCGGTCGATGCCGAACAGGTCATGTACTACAAGGAAGACAAGAAGGGACAGATCCTCGAGGAAGGCATCAACGAAGCCGGCGCGATGGCCTCGTGGATGGCCGCGGGCACCGCGTATGCAAACCATGGCGTCGCGATGATCCCGTTCTATGTCTTCTACTCCATGTTCGGCTTCCAGCGCATCGGTGACCTGGCCTGGGCGGCCGGCGACATGCGGACGCGCGGCTTCCTCATGGGTGGCACCGCCGGGCGCACCACGCTGGCTGGCGAAGGCCTCCAGCACCAGGACGGCCACAGTCACCTGCTCGCGTCCATGATCCCGAACTGCGTCGCCTACGACCCGACGTTTGGTTATGAACTGGCCGTGATCGTGCACGACGGCCTCGAGCGCATGTACGGGCGCGGCGAGGATGTCTACTACTACATCACGATCATGAACGAGAACTACGAACACCCGCCGATGCCCGAGGGCGCGGCCGAAGGTATTCGTCGCGGCATGTATCTGCTCAGACAGGGCGGCGATCACGCGCACCGGGTGCAGCTCGTCGGCAGCGGCGCGATCCTGCGCGAGGTGCTTCAGGCAGCGGAACGGCTGGAATCCGAATATGGGGTTTCTGCGGATGTCTGGAGTGCGACCAGCTTCAACGAACTGCGCCGCGAAGGCATCGAGACCGATCGCTGGAACCGTCTGCACCCCGAGGAAACTCCCCGGATCAGTTATGTCGAGCAGTGCCTGAAAGACCGCGCCGGTCCGGTCATCGCCGCGAGTGACTACGTGCGTGGTTATGCGGACCAGATTCGCAACTGGGTGCCGGCCGCCTATCACGTGCTCGGAACCGACGGTTTCGGTCGTTCGGATACGCGCAGCCAGCTGCGGCGCTTTTTTGAGGTCGACGCGCGTCATGTCACGGCCACCGCGCTGTATGCACTGGCCGGCGACGGCAGCCTGGAGCGCTCGGTCGTGACGAAGGCCATGCAGGCGCTCGATATCGACCCCGAGCGCGTCGCGCCGTGGAAGAGCTGACATGGGCCGCATGACAGAGGTCCGCGTGCCGGACATCGGCGACTTCGACAAGGTCGATGTCATCGAGGTGCTCGTCGCCGCGGGTGATCGCGTCGAGATGGAGCAGTCGCTGATCACGCTCGAAAGCGACAAGGCGACCATGGAGATTCCGTCACCGGCCGCCGGCGTCGTGCGCGAACTGCGTGTCGCCGTCGGCGACAAGATCGGCGAGGGCGCCGTGATTCTCGCGCTGGATGCCGACGAGGCGGGCGCCGGAGAAGCCGACCCGGCGCCGGCAGCCAAAAAGCCCGCGCCGCAGAAAAGCGAGCCGGTTTCGGCACCGCCGCCTGCGCCTGCGCCTGCGTCTCAGGCCGCGCCGAAAACGCCGGCGCCGGGTGATGCGCCGCGCAAGCCCGCGCCGATGCCCGCCTACACACCGGTCGGCAATCCCGGAAAGTCCCATGCCGGGCCCGCCGTGCGGCGATTCGCGCGTGAACTCGGAGTCGATCTGTCACGCGTGGAAGGCAGCGGACCGAAGGGCCGCATCCTGAAAGACGATGTGCAGAACTGGGTCAAGACCACGCTTGCACAGCCTGCGGCGAGCGGTGCCACGGCACTGGCGATCGAACCGCCGCCCGAGATCGACTTCTCGAAGTTCGGTCCGATCGACACGGTCGAACTCAGTCGCATTCAGAAGAAATCCGGCCCGCACCTGCACCGCAGCTGGGTCAGCGTGCCGCATGTCACGCAGTTCGACGAGGCGGACATCACCGAACTCGAGGAATTCCGTCAGAAGAGCAAGAAGGACGCCGAGACCACCGGCGTCAAGCTCACCTTTCTGCCGTTCCTGATGAAGGCCTGTGTGTCGGCACTGCGCAAGTATCCGGCCGTGAATGCGTCGCTGTCGGCGGATGGCGAACACCTGATCCTGAAGAAATACATTCACCTCGGCATCGCGGTCGATACGCCGGACGGACTGGTCGTGCCCGTGGTGCGCGATGTCGATCGCAAGGGCCTGTATGAACTTGCGCGGGAAGTGGCCGACGTCAGCGAGCGCGTGCGTGCCGGCAAGCTCACGCCACGCGATCTGCAGGGTGCGAGCTTCACGATCTCCAGCCTGGGCGGCATCGGCGGCACGAATTTCACGCCGATCGTCAATGCGCCGGAAGTCGCGATCCTGGGCGTGGCGCGTGCGAGCATGAAACCGGTCTGGAACGGTTCGGAATTCGAGCCGCGGCTGATGATGCCGTTTTCGCTTTCCTATGATCATCGGGTCGTGGATGGCGCGCTCGGCGCACGGTTTACGACCTATCTGGCGGCGGTGTTGTCGGATATACGTCGCTCGCTGCTTTGATTGCAGTTCGGTCGGTTCGCCAGGACTGTCCGAACTCAACAATGACAAGAGGCCGTGGTCATTGCGAACAACGGCTGGAGTGTGTGAACAAGAACGGGTGTCGTGATGACTGAGACGATTGCGATCAAGGTTCCGGATATCGGCGATTTCGACCAGGTCGATGTCATCGAGGTGCTCGTAAAGCCCGGCGACGAGGTCGCCGTCGAGCAGTCGCTCATCACGCTGGAAAGCGACAAGGCGACGATGGAGATCCCGTCGACCGCCGCCGGCAAGGTCCGAAAGGTGCTCGTTGCGGTCGGCGACAAGGTCGGCGAGGGTGCCGCGATTGTCGAGATCGAGGCGGCCGGTGGCGCCGCTGCGGCAGTTGCGCCAGCCGCGCCCGAACAGAAGCCCGCGGAAGAGGCGAAAGCGGCGTCGGTGCCGGTGGCAGCTGCCGGCACGGCACCGGACAGCGTGGACATTACGACCGAAGTCGTCGTCCTCGGCGCAGGTCCGGGCGGCTATACGGCGGCGTTTCGTGCCGCCGATCTTGGCAAGCGTGTCGTTCTGATCGAACGGTTTCCGCAACTCGGCGGGGTCTGCCTGAATGTGGGCTGCATCCCGTCAAAGGCCCTGCTGCATACCGCGGAGATCCTGCATGACGTCGCGCATTGCGCCGAGCGCGGCGTGCGCTTCGGTGCGCCCGAGATCGACATCGAGCAGATGCGCAGGCACAAGGCCGGTGTCGTCGCGAAACTCACCGACGGACTTGCCGGGCTCGCGAAACGGCGCAAGGTCGAGGTCGTGACCGGGGTCGGCCGATTCATGAGCCCGAACACGATCGAAGTCGACAACGACGGTGTGAAGAAGACCGTCGGCTTTGAGCATTGCATCATCGCCGCCGGCTCGCGCGTCACGAAGATCGACGCTTGGCCGAACGAAGATCCGCGCATGCTCGATTCGACCGGCGCGCTGGAACTGGCCGACATCCCCGAACGACTGCTCGTCGTCGGCGGCGGGATCATCGGTCTGGAGATGGCGACGGTCTACCAGGCGCTGGGGTCGAAGGTCACTGTCGTCGAGCTGACCGACCAGCTCATGCCCGGCGCGGACGCCGATCTCGTGCGCGCGTTTACGGGTGTCGTGAAGAAGCGCTACGAGGCGATCTACCTCGGCACCAGGGTGACTGCGATCGAAGCCGCGGACGATGGCATGCATGTTTCGTTCGAAGGCGGCAAGGCGCCGGCAAGCGCGACCTTCGATCGCGTGCTGGTCGCGATCGGTCGACGGCCGAACGGCGATCGCATCGATGCGCAGGCCGCGGGCGTCGAGGTCGATGCGCGCGGCTTCATCGCGGTCGATGCCGAACGGCGCACGAATGTTCCGCACATCTATGCGATCGGTGACATCTGCGGTCAGCCGATGCTCGCGCACAAGGCCACGCACGAGGCGAAGGTCGCGGCGGAATCGATTGCCGGGCACAAGGTCGCGTTCGAGCCATTGACGATTCCATCCGTTGCCTACACGAATCCCGAGGTCGCATGGATGGGCCTGTCCGAGGCCGAGGCGAAGGCAAAAGACATCGAGGTCGACGTTGCAAAGTTTCCATGGGCCGCGAGCGGTCGCGCACTCGGCATCGGTGCGACCGATGGCGTGACGAAGCTGGTGTTTGAGAAGGAAACCCGCCGCCTGCTCGGTGCCGGCATCGTTGGGCGCAACGCCGGCGAACTGATTGCCGAAACGGTGCTGGCACTCGAGATGGGCGCGGACATGGACGATCTGGGGCTCACGATTCATCCGCACCCGACGCTGGCTGAAACCGTTTGTTTCGGCGCCGAGATGGCCGCCGGCACGATCACGGACCTGTACGTGCCGAAACGCGAGCGCAAGTCCTGAGGCCGGTGTGTAGCGCGTTCCGGGCAGCACCACGATGAACCTGCTGTGGCTCGCGGTCGGACTGTGCGCATTCGGCGCCGCGCTTCTGCTGGTCTCCGGTGCGCGACGTCTGCGCAGCGGGCGGGCATTCAGCGCGACCTGGCGCGTGGGCAATGCAACGGTGCTGGGCGTGCTTGCCGCCGTGCTCGGCCTGGCCGGGCTCGATCTGCATACCTATCATCGCCTCACGCACGAACGGCCGGTTGCGACACTGGAACTGGTGCAGGTGTCACCGCAGCGTTTCGTCGCGCGTCTCGATCGTGCCGATGACGAGCGGCCCATCGAGATGTTCAACCTCGCGGGCGACGAATGGCAGCTCGATGCGCGCGTGCTCAAGTGGCGGGGACCGGCCATTCTTGCCGGGTTCGACACGCTCTATCGCCTCGATCGCATCGCCGGACGGTTCCGTGACATCAGCCGCGAACGCAGCGGACCACGCGAGGTGCACGACCTCAACGCCAGTGAGACGCTGGATCTGTGGAGCCTGGTTCGTGAGCACCCGCGCTGGCTCGGCTGGCTGGATGCGCAATACGGCAGCGCAACCTATCTGCCCATGGTCGACATGGCGCGTTACAAGGTGTCGATCAGCACGAGCGGGCTCATCGCGCGTGCGGACAACGACGTTGCCGAACGCGCCGTGCAGAACTGGAAATGACCACGGTCGCCGAGCCGTTGCTCTACCGGCTGCGTCCGGCCGCGCCACAGGCGCATCGCTTTCATGTCACGCTGACGATTCCGAATCCGGCTCCCGGCGGCCAGCGCCTGACGATGCCGGCATGGATTCCCGGCTCCTACATGATTCGCGACTTTGCGCGAAACCTCGTGTCGATCTCGGCACGCGGTCCGGGTGGCCCGCTCGCGCTCGACAAGCTCGACAAACACAGCTGGCGGATCGCCGCGGGCGCGGGACCGGTCACGGTTGAATACGAGGTCTATGCCTGGGACATGAGCGTGCGCGGCGCGCATCTCGATACCACGCATGCGTATGCGAACGGAGCGGCGGTGTTCCTGCGCGTTGCCGGTCAGGACACAGCGCCGTGTGAGCTTGAGGTCGAACCGCCGCCCGTGCCGATCGGTGCGGACTGGCGTGTCGCGACTTCCATGCCGCGCTCGGGCGCCGCGCCGTGGGGGTTCGGCCGTTATCGGGCTTCGAACTACGACACGCTGATCGATCATCCGATCGAGATGGGTCGATTCGATGCACGCGAATTTCCCGTGCGCGGGGTTGTGCATCGGCTGGTGGTCACGGGCCGGCACGATGGCGATCTGGATCGCCTTGCCGGCGATCTCCAACGCATCTGCGCGACCCATGCGGATCTGTTCGGTGAACTGCCGCCGAATGAATACCTGTTCCTGCTCACCGTGGTGGGCGACGGCTATGGTGGTCTCGAACACTGTGACTCGACCAGCCTGATCGCCGGGCGCAACACCCTGCCACGCGCCGGGCTGGATGCAGCGGACGCCGAGTATCGCAGGCTGCTCGGGCTCGCAAGCCACGAGTACTTTCATCTGTGGAATGTCAAACGTATCCAGCCGGCGGCATTCGTGAATGCCGCGCTGGATGCCGAGGTGTATACGCGCCAGTTGTGGATATTCGAGGGCTTCACGTCGTACTACGACGATCTCGCACTGGTGCGCGCGGGGCTGATCACGACGGATGCCTATCTGGGGCTGGTGGCCGAGACGATCACCCGCGTGCTCGGCGGCAGCGGGCGTCTGCGCCAGAGCGTTGCGGAATCGAGCTTCGATGCCTGGACGCGCTTCTACAAGCAGGACGAGAACGCACCGAACGCGATCGTCAGCTATTACCAGAAGGGCGCACTGGTCGCGCTAGCGCTCGATCTCGCACTGCGCCGTGCAAGCGATGGCAGGGCGAGTCTCGATGACCTCATGCGCGTGCTCTGGCGCGACTTCGGCCCGGGCAGCGGCGGGGTGCCTGAAGGCACGGTGGAGCAACTCGCGTCCGGGCTTGCAGGAGAAGACCTCTCGACCTTCTTCGCGCGCTACGTGCACGGCACCGAAGACCCGCCGCTCGCGGAACTGCTCGTGGACGTCGGTGTGGAATACAGACTGCGCGCGCCGGAGCCGGAGAAATCCGCCGCCGCCCGGCTGGGCGTCAAGCTCGCTTCTGGCAGTGTCGTGCGCCTGGGTTCGGTGTTCGATGGCGGGGCCGCACAGGCGGCGGGTCTTGCGGCAGGTGATGAAATCGTCGCGATCGACGGCGTGCGTTGCGACGCGGCCGGTCTGGATGCCCGCATCGCCCGCATCGCGCCCGGACGAACGTTGAGCGTGCATGCGTTCCGCCGCGACGAGCTGAACGTGTTCGAACTCGCGCTGCCGGCCGCTGCCGATTCCGTCTGCGCGCTCGGCCTCGCTTCGAACGCCGACGCCGATTGCCTGCGCCGGCGCGCGGCATGGTTGGTCGCAACCCCGCAGGCGGAAACCGTCCGGCGCCGCGCGAACGGCTGAGCATGAACACGCACGCGGCGCAGCGCCTGTGGCGACGCTTCTGCGTATTCATCGTGCGTGTGTTCTACCGACGCTTCGAGGTGCACGGTCTCGAACATCTGCCGTTGCAGGGGCCCGTCGTGCTGTGCGCGAATCACGCCAGCGCGCTTGCCGACGGACTCGTCGTCCAGGCGGCGGTCGCACGCCCCGTGCATCCGATCGCACGCAGTGGTCTGTTTCGCAATCCGCTGCTGCGGCCGTTTCTCGCGCTGGTTCAGGCCGTGCCCGTGGAGCGCGCCCAGGACGCCGGCAGCGATCCGTCACGCAACCTCGCGAGTTTCGATCGTTGCTTTGAAATGCTTGCGCGCGATGCGGTGCTGCTGATCTTTCCCGAAGGTCAGAGTCACGGCGATCCGCGTCTGCGCGATCTGAAAACCGGTGCCGCGCGGATTGCACTGGGCGCCCGTGCGCGCAACGCGACCGCGCCCGCCGTCGTGCCGTTGGGATTGACGTTTGCGGGGCTCGGCGAGTTTCGACCGACGATCTCGGTCGAACTCGGACCGCCGCTCGTGCTGCCCGCGGGTGACGAACGCGATCCGCAGGCCGTACACGCCCTGACCGATGCCATCGCCGAAGCGCTCGCCGCGGTCACCGTCAACGCGGAGAGCTGGGAACAGCGCGACTTTGCCGCACGGCTGGAACGTTTCTTCACCCGACGGGCGGGGCGTTACCGGCGCGCGGCCCTGGCGCGACGCTATCGCGTGCAGCGTCGCCTGATCGGCGCACTGCGGTTGCTCGAACAACGCGCCCCGCGGCGGCTGGCGCAGGCGCGTGACGAACTCGTGCGGTTTCAGCAGCGCTGCGCATGGCTCGGCCTGAACGACTATCAGCTTGACCTGCGCTACGACTCGGCCAGCGTGCGGCGTTTCGTGCTGCATACCTTGTTCGTGGTGCTGGTGCTGGTGCCGGTTGCGGCCTGGGGCGCGCTGAATTCCGCGCTGCCGTTTCTGCTCACACGCTGGGCGAGTCGACGGATCGCCCGCAGCGACGATCAGTACGACAGCGCCCGCATCGCGACCGGGTTTGCCGCCTACGGCGCGTTCTGGGGCGTGCAGACCTGGCTGGTGACGCGCGGGTTCGGCGCGGGCTGGGGCATCGCCTACGCCGCGACGCTGCTGCCGGCGACCATCGCGGCGGCGGCCGTGGTTCGCGCGCGGCGGCGGATCGTCGACAATGTGCGGGTGTTCTTCCTGTTCTGGCGACAGCGTGGTTTGCGCGGTGCCCTGCGTCGCGAGCGTGGGGCCGTGGAGCGGCAGATCGCCGCGCTCGCGCGTCTGGCGCGGCGTCTGGACCGGGCGCCGGGAACATGAGCGAGACACCGGACTGGGCGGAACGCTGCCTGCCCGTGATCGCGCAGCTGGCCGACGGCGCCGTGCGCTCCGGCGAGTCGCTCTGCGCCGAACTCGGCATCACCCGTGCGGCGTTGTGGAAACGCATCCAGCACCTGCCGGAACTCGGTGTGGATTTCCGTGCGCTGAAAGGGCGCGGCTATCACCTGCTGACGCCGGTTGAACTGCTCGACGCCGGGCGCATCGATGCCGCGCTCGCCGCAATCGGCGCGGTGCCGCGGCCGCGCTATTCCCTGCTCGCGCTGACGGACTCCACGAACGCCCGGGCGCGTGAACTCGCGCATGGTGCGGCGGTGCTGGCCGAGTGGCAGTCGCACGGTCGCGGCCGGCACGGCCGCAGCTGGCATTCGCCGTTCGGCGCGAGCGTGTATCTGTCGTATCGCTGGCGATTCGAGCGTGCGCCGGCGGAACTCGCCGGGCTCGGCATCGCGCTCGGCATCGCGGCGGCCGAGGCGCTGGTTGCCATGGGCGCGCAGGGCATTGGCATCAAGTGGCCGAACGATCTCGTCGCGGGCGGACGCAAGCTCGGCGGCATGCTGATCGAACTCGTCGGCGAGGCCTACGGTCCGTGCGAGGTCGTCGCCGGCATTGGCGTGAATCTGTCCCTGCCCGACCGCATTGCAAGCTCGATCGACCAGCCGGTTACGGACCTCGCCCGGCAGTGTCCCGTTCCGCCATCGCGCAACGCGCTGGCTGCACAGCTGCTGTGGCGCTGGCGGCAGGCGCTCGAGCATTACGCGAAGGAGGGACTGTCCGCGTCGATCACGCGCTGGCCCGCATTCGATGTGCTGGACGGGCGTGAGGTGGTGATTCATCAGGGCCGCCGCGAAACGCATGGTCGCGCCGCCGGCATCGAACCAAACGGCGCGCTGCGGCTGTGGCGCGACGGCATGATCGAAACCTACGCCGCTGGCGAAGTCAGCGTGCGCAGGCGCAAATGAACGGTGCGCTCTGGCTCGTGGACTGCGGCAACACGCGCGTGCGCGTGGCGGCCGCGGATGTCGCGGCGGGAACGCTCGGCGCCATCGACACGCATGCGCACGGACGCGATCCCGAGGGACTCGTGGCCTGGCTGGATATGCGTGGCGGCGTTCCCGACCGCATGGTCGCGAGCTGTGTCGGCGCAGAGGCGCTCTGGGTGGCGATCCGGGCCTGGGCCGAAACGTGCGGCGTTCGGCTCGATCGGTTCGTCTCCCCGGTATCGGCCTGTGGCGTCACGAACGCGTATGCGCGGCCCGGCGACCTCGGCGCCGATCGATTCGCGGCGATGATCGGCGCGTTCGGCGCGGGGCTCGCGCCCTGTCTGATCATTGATGCCGGCAGTGCCGTGACCATCGATCTGCTGGCTGCCGACGGCATTCACCACGGCGGCGCGATCCTGCCCGGGCGCTCGGCGATGGTGGCAGCGATTGGCAACAGCACCACCCTGCACGCGGACCCGGCCGCAACCCCGGGCGCGGATTTCGCCGATTCCACGCCGGGGGCCATCGCCGTCGGCCGCGCGTTTGCCTACTGCGGCACCCTCGCGCTGGCACTCGAACGCGCCGAGGCCCTGCTCGGGCTCAGGCCGCGCGTCGTCTGTACCGGCGGCGATGCCGCGCAGTTCACCGTCTGTCCGGGCGAATCGGTCGTCATCGAGCCGGCGCTGGTGTTGCGCGGGCTGCTACGCTACGCCGCGGCATGTCCATGAGGAACCTGTTCCTGCTGCTTCTGGTCGCGAACCTCGCGCTCGCGAGCTGGCTCGGCCTGCGCACACCGCCGCCGCAGCTGCCGCTGACCGGCAACTCGCCCGGGCTGGTGCCGATCCGCCTCGTGGGCGAGCGCGCCGAGCCGGTGTCCACGCCTTCGACGGTCGTCGCCTCGCCGCTGACCTCCGGTCGCGCCCTGGTTGCGGCCTCGGCCTGCCGGCGCATCGGCGTGCTGCCCGATCGTGCGGCGGCCCTGAAGCTGGTGGCCGCGCTGGACAAGGTCGCAAGCGCAACGCGCATCGAGGCCGATCCCGAACGCGAGCGCGTGGGCTTCTGGGTGCTGATTCCGCCGCGCTCCACGCGCGAATCCGCCGAGCGCACCCTGCAGCAGGTGCGCCAGAGCGGTATTCAGGACGTCTGGCTGTTCCGCAGCGGTGAGCTCGAAAATGCCATCTCGCTCGGCCTGTACGCGCGCATGGAAAATGCCGAAAAGCGCCGCGACGCCATCGCCAACCGCGGGTTTCGTGCCGAGATTCGCCCGCGCTACAGCGACCGCGAACGCCAGTGGGTTCGCGTACGCCTGAACGATCCCGACTTCGACCTGCGGCCGCTCGCTTCCGGGGTCGACGGCGTGCCCGGCAACGTGGCCATCAGCACCGAGGCCTGCGCCGACGACCTCGTGGCTTCCAGACCGTAACTGCACGAACGACCGCGATCAGGGAAAATGTCGCGGCCGCGCAATCCCTCAGGGTCAACCGGCCGTTCAGGACGAAGGGCTGGGCAAAGCTACAGGGACGTAAACCAGCACTGCGGTGTTGCGAAGAACGCTGGCGTAGCTCAGTTGGGTGAGTGGCGCTGGCCGCAGGCCATCGGAAGCCATATAGATGGCTTCCGAAGCCGCGAACGCCTTTCAGGGATGAAAGGCTGGGCAAAGCTACAGGGACGTAAACCAGCACTGCGGTGTTGCGAAGAACGCTGGCGTAGCTCAGT